>NZ_CP139966.1 GCF_034424375.1 Paraburkholderia kururiensis
CGCCATTGAGTCGATCAATGAAAACGAAGGTGGAGATCCGCTCGCCCTCGATCAGTTCAAGGAATTGCAATCGCACCTTCTGGACGCTGAATCGGCTATCGTGGATATTGGCGCCTCGAATATCGAAGGCTTTTTCCATCAGTTGGTCAACTACAAGCGTTCGCATAACGACTTCGATTTGTTCGTCGTTCCAGTCACGTCCGAACTGAAACAGCAGAAAGACACGATTGCGACCGTCGAATCGCTGTCAACGCTTGGCGTACCGGCGAAGAAAATCCGCATCGTTTTTAACAAGGTGGATTCGACGGAAGACATTTCCCGCACGTTTGCGCCGATCCTCGCCTATGCCGAGGATAAAAAGAAGTGCGTCGCCGATCCGGCCGCGACGGTCTACCAGTCCGACATCTTCGAGGACATCAAGGGGCTCGATATGAGCATTCCCGACCTGCTGGAGCACACCGAAGACGAACTGCGCGCGAAGGTGCGTGCGGCCGAAGACCCGACCGAAAAGCAGCGTCTGAAAGACGTGCTGATCGCAACGCGGATTGCGGAGTCGGCACACGACAATCTTGAATCCGTGTTCAAGGTCATCACGAAGTAATACCGGAAGCGAGGCAGCGATGGCAGCAGAAGACAGACTGCGTGAAGCGGTGCGCACGCGCGAGGAAGCGGCAATGGCGCTCGCCTTTGAAGAGTCGCACCGTCTGCTCGATCGCATCGAGGCGCTGAAAGACACCGTGCCGGCCTCGCTTGCCGGCGTGACAGGCAAGTTTTTCAGCGAGGCACAGCGGCATCGGGCCGCGCTGGATGAGTACGCCAGTGCGCTCCGGCAGGACGTAACGGGCATCGGCGATGAGATCAGGGGCCAGCTGGTCGAATCGGCAGAGAAGATCACCACCGCAGCGACAGCGACGCGGGAAGCGATCCGGCAGCTGGCCGAATCGGCCCAGCAAAATGCGCGAAAGGCCGGCGATAGCGCTGTGGCCGCCGCGCGTGACGAAGCCGCGCAAATCGCGCACGCCGAGGCGATGCGCGCTTTCGCCGATGTGTCGAAACTGAAGATGCAGGAGCTCGAAACGGCAGTCAACGAGGCAGTACGCCGGTTCGGAGTTGTGCAGGATGGCTACGACAAACTGCTGGGCAAGACCAACACGCTCGCGGAGAAGATCGAAAGCCAGCAGCTGGCAGGCCAACAGGGCTCGTGGGGACGGACGCTCGCGGGCTCGCTGGTTGTAGCCGTGGTGACAGCGGGGCTCGTGCTGGTCGGACAATCGTTGTTATCGCATCAATCGCTCACGCAGCTGTCGTCGCAGGTGTCGTACCTTATTTCGCGTGCGAACGGTACGGCGTCGGCAAATCCGGCAGCGAGTTATGACAGCTGGGGAGCCGCAGTGCTCGAAACGTGGGCGACGCTGCCGCCTGACGCTCGACAGAAGATCCAACGCGCACACGACCAAGTGCGCTAACTGAACGACTACGGGGTAACGCATGGACTACTCGCAACAGAAGACAAACACGACCACGGCTGACGGCAGGCATCTTTCCGAAAAACTGTTCTGGCCTGGCCTGATCGCTGCCGTTGTGGTTCTCGCATGGATCGGCGAAGTGCTGCATCGCGGCTTGCACGGCGGTTGATCTGATGTAGTGGCATCGAGTGTGTGAACATTCGGTGCCAAAAAAATACTTTTATTTGTTAGGAATCCTAACTGATTTACACATTAGAAAACGAATCCGATTGTGCAGTTCGGCATCGGTTCGTGCTCGCGCAACGCCGCACGCTACGCGGCCTTTGATTTGAAGGAGAGCATTACCATGAAAAAAACTCTTTTTGCCGTCCTTGCTGGCCTCACGATCGCCTCGGCATCGCACGCGGCCACTCAACCGGATACGCCGCTGCATGACGGCCAAGCCCTCGCTGAATGCTTCACGGGCTACCCGGATTTGAGCAACCAAGACCAGGCCGAAACGACCCGTGCCTTGGTTCAATCGCTCGTCGCGCATGTCGGCCGGGACGCCTATATCCGAATCGACGCCCGCTCGCAACGCGACGCCGATACGTTCAATGCCTGGCTCAAAGAAACGGGCTTCAAAGGCCGCATGTTCAACGGCTCCGTGAGTGGAGCGCTCGCGAACGGCGATGCCATGCAGGACCTTCGTATCTTCGTCGCGGCTGGAAAGGGCATGGAACAACCGTACTCGGTGACCGTGCCTGCATCGTTCGTCCAGGAAACCTACGAGGCGAATATGCCGATCTTCGCTCCGCTCGATCGCGGCCATGTCATCGTCATGTACGCACTGCCGTACCCGGCTCAGATGGATGCAGCAGCGCTCGGGAAAGTGCGCTTGATGGTCGATGGCTTCCGCGATCAACTGGGCGACAGCGTGGACATCATGGCACACACGCGCAGCGCCGCAGATGCAAAGACCGTCGAGCAGATTTTCGCGGACGCGAAGCTCCCCCAAGGCAACCCGGCCTACGGTGGTTACGCGGTCGCGGAGCCGAAACTGGTCAACCTGCAATTTCGCGTGACGGGCACGGTCGGGGCCGCCCACTGAATGCGGCGCACACATTTCTAATCTGACGCGAGACAGCAGTCCGTAAGGGCTGCTGCATCCCATGAGCGAAAGCGATCTTGAAACCTACCGTGAAATGGCGCTGGCCCTCATGCACGCGCGGCTTTACAAGCACCGTCATCCCGAGTCGCCGTCGGTCGTGCTGTTTGCCGCGCCCGTGATTTCGTTGCGGTGGTCCGCCGATCTGGTCAAGGCTACGGGCCTCGATGATGTGCTTTACTTGTTCCCATATGGTCGGCCGTTTGGCAGCGATGTGCCACTACCCGCGAAAGCGCGTGAACGGATCTGTTTTGTGAACCGACCTCACGAGTGCGCGGGTCTGCTGGAATTTCTCGCGTTGCCGGGCGAGCTCGTGGTGCTGCTGGTCGAGGATAAACACCTCGACACGCTGCTGGACATGGGATTGTCCGGCACGTTCCGCCGGCGCCGGTTCCCGGCCGGCATCTTCGCGGCCGATGAACTGCTGGCAGGGATCGAACTGCCATGACAGAAAACCAGGTGCGCGAGCTCACGCAGCGGGTGAACATGGCCTTTTACCCGTTCGAGTACATGGCGGAATTGACCGGGCAGAACTGTAACGGCATGGTCGTTCACGACATGCTGGCACGGGCTGACGTGGTGCCGACAGTCTGGATGAGCCAACGGCTTGCAGATACGGACGGGTTCGAGCTCACGTACCTGCACGAGGTTTGCCACATCATCACTGCTCGCTATGGGCTCGATCGAGAAGGCATCGAGACAGTTCCGCACAACCGTTTTTTCGGGTTGTTGGTTGCGATCTGCTATACGCGGCTGGAGAAGCAATACCGCCTGAAACTGTACGATTTCGCCGATGGGGCAGGGTGGGCCAATGGCGGCAGGATGGGATATACGCCGGGCGAGCGGCCATCAGCTGCCGAGCTTGGAAAACGTCTTGCGTTCATCATCGGAGAGTGCGACAGGTACGCAGTCACGGGCCTATCGATCGAAGAAATCGCGGCGGATCTGGCCGAGCGTCGGCGCGCAGCTGCGCGTGCAGCCGATGCCCTTCAGACGCGCAGGCGTCGCCGATGGAACTGGATGGCCGGCACGCTTGGGGCCGTCGTCGTACTGGCTCTCCTTGCCAGCAGTCGCGCACTTGGACTGATCTGAACGGGGGCCTCGATGACCAGCGACGACATGCGCCAGCTTCGCTGGGTGCACGCCCGTTTCTGCGAACTCTATCCGTTCCTGGCGACAAAGGAAGGCGCAGAGGGCTTGTGCCGATGGGCAAGCCTTACCTTCGCTGACATGGCCGCGCACTGCGGCATCGAGCTCAACATTATCAAGTGGCGTGTCTTGCCGGACAGCCAATCAACCGGGTCGAACTATACCGAGCATTGGGCGGTGGATCTTGGGGGCGGCCGGGTGCTCGATCCAACCAGCGCGCAGGTTGATGGACTCCCTTCGGCGTGGGTGTGCGTGCTGGACTATCCTCCGAACTACATGAGCCGGCAAAGCGTTCCGGCGCGCGCCCTGTTGCCGACGTACAGGAACCACATGTACGCCTCGACTCGTCAGCAGTTGAGCGATGCCGTCATGCAAGAGCTTAACCATGCCTTTAACGCGAACATTCCCAGGCAGCCGACGAACCCGTTACGGTACATAGCAGCGGGCGTCGCGGTCGTGGCGACGGGCTGGACGTGGCTGCATTTTCTCCTGACGCATTGAGGCAAAAGACGCAGCTTTTCCACGGCCCTTGCCTGTGGGCAACCGGGCGGGCGGCCAAGCCGCACGCAAGAGCCCGGTTGTCCATAGGTCGCGGCGAAGCCGCGAGGCGGTGGTAAAGCGGTGGAGCACTGCGGCCCGCTGTCGTTCCCGCCCGCCGTGGACAACCCCGCTGCCCACACCACAAGGGTGTGGACAGCCGCTATCGCGGTTCCGGGGTATGTCCACCGCTCCCCGGCCGCGCCTTCGGCCTGACGCGGCCCTGCGGGCCTTGCCTGCTGTTAGATAAAAGACCTTTTTCCAACCCCGAACCGCCCAGCGGATAGGTGTCGATAAAGGCGATGATCTCGGCGCGAAGATCGCGCGGGACCTTGGGATCGGGTTGGTGTGCGCTCATGCTGTGTCCTGCGTGGTTAGCTCGAAGGCGGCCACTGCTGCCGCGTGTGCAGGACGTTGAGGATCTGCGCCGCGTCACCGATGACGCGATAGACCATCAGGTAGTTTTCCGTTACGACGCACTCGCGCGTGCCACGCACCCGGCCAGCCCGGTACAGGTTCGGATTGGATGCGATGCGCGAGGCCTTCTGCTGGATCTCGGCCGCGAGCGTCGCGGCGCCTTGTGGGCTCGCTTCTGTCACGCGGTCGAGAATGTCGGCAAGGTTCAGCAGTGCTGCCGGGGTCCACTCAACAGTTACCGTCATTTACGGGCCGTCCGCTTCGTTTTAGCGGTCGGCTTGCCCTCGGCGAGGGCGCGCAGTGCTGCGGAGTCACCCGATTGCAGCGCGGCCATTACAGCGTCGTGCTGGATCGTCCTGCTATCCGGTTTATCGGCCTCCTCGATCGAGGCTTTAACCGTCGCGCGAAACCACTTGTTATAGGCCGCGTCGGCATGTGCTTCGCGCATCTGCTCGCGCGCACGTTCGGCCTTCGACTGTTCCGCCGTCGATCGCGGCGCGGCCGGATCGTATTGGGCGGCGTCCACCTCGAAGCGCACGATGCCGAGCTCGCGCAGGTACGTCGCCAGTGTCTCGAAGTTGGCCCAGGTGCGGACGTTGCCGCGCTGGGTAGCAAGTGGGCGCTCGGTCATGCCGTAGCGGAACAGCACGCCCCAGCCGCCGCGCTGGCCGACGACGTGCGCCGAACGCACGGCGCCCGCCTCGATGAGGCCGGAAAGCGTCTTCTGGTCGATGGTATCGGTTGCCATGTTCACTCCTTCACAAGCTCCGGTCGCCACTCGCGCACGACAGCCTCAAACTGCGGGCCATACCCCAGCGTGTCCGGGTAGCTGTTCGCGCGCGTGGCGAGTCGGAACACGACGCACATATCCTCGGCAATGTCCTCGTCCACGCCCCAGCCGGTCGTGAGGTCGTAGCTGCCGCACTGGCCGGCATTCCACCAGGCCAGCAGGAAGTCGGCGACGCGCCGGCTCTGGCCGGTGTCGCCCTGGGCGATTTTCAGCAGGTTTTCGAGGGCCTGTTTCTCGGCCGGTAGCATCTGTTCGGGTCGCATGGTGCCTCGCTATGGGAGCGGGTGACTTTTCCCGCCCCTTTTGACGGGACAGGGTACAGGATGAAGTCTATCAGAATTCAGGAAAAACAAAATCAATTTACAGGATTTTGATGATAGAATTTGACGTAACACCCGTTGTCGGGCGGTTCGGACCCTATCTGTTCTGGTAGGGTGCCGGACCCGGCGCCGGGATCGCCATTTCAGCCAGGCCAGCCCATGCTCGTGTTTCTCGACTTCGACGGCGTGCTGCATCCGTTCCGCGAACGGCACTCGCGCCCCTTCTGCGATCTGCCTCGCTTCGAGTCGGTCATGCGGTGCGCGGCCGCCGCGTCGATCGTGGTCGCCAGTTCGCAGCGCGAAGGGCGCACGCTCGCCGAGCTGCGCGCGCCGTTCGCGGCCGACATCGCAGCGCGCATCGTGGGCGCAACTCCGGTACTGCCGATCGCGAGCGCAGCGGATCTCGACGGCAGCCGGCATCGCGAGATTCTGGCGTACCTCGACACGCATCCCGCCAGGGAGTGGATCGCCGTCGATGACGACGCCACGCTGTACGCGCCGGGCCTCGCTAACCTGCTGTTGTGCGATGACGGGTTCGGCCCGCGCGAGGCCGCACGGCTCGCCGGGCGGCTGGCCGGCATCGTGGAGTAACGACCATGCACCGGGACAAGTGGCGCGCACTCATGTTCGGCATTCCGGCCGGGGTGCCGTCGATCGAGCTCGACGGCGAAAAGGCTCTCGCACTCATGGATGCACCGCTCGAACTGGATGAGGCGCTACGCCGCTGGCTGTGGTCGCGGCCCGAGCTCGTGCACGAGGATTCGCCGCGCTACGCGCTGCGCTTCGACAGCCGCGAACGCATGGCGATCCCCTGGGACGTGTGGGAAGAGTTTTTGTCCTGGATGCAGCAGGCGCTGCTGCAAGCCCTTGATGTGTAACCACGCTCAAGTCGAGCGACAGCTGGAGCCGTACTGCATGTACGTTTTCGCAGATTGCGAGTTCACCGACTTCCTGACGTGCGAGCTCGTGAGCGTAGGGCTCGTCGCCGCCGACGGCCGCGAGTTCTATGCCGAGCGCAACGACTACGACGAATCGGCCTGCAATGCGTTCGTGCGCGCGGCCGTGCTGCCGCAGCTGGGCCACTGCCCCGATCGCGTGTTCACACGCGAAGGCCTGCGCGCGGCACTGCTCGAATGGCTGGCCGGTTTCGATGGCGGGTTTGTGTGCGTGGACCACGCAACCGATTGGGATCTTCTGCTTGACGTGCTCGACACGACGCCGAGCGGCTGGAAAGGCCTGCACGTCGGCCAGTCGGTGGACAATGCCAGGCGGGAAAGATATTTTTCCGCGCACGGTGGCCGGCACCATGCACTACACGACGCCCGCGCGCTGCGCGCTTCGATGCCTGCCGATTTCTCAGCCCTTGACGGTCACTGACGGTTTTCCGAGTTCAGCACTTAAACTGCCCGCCTCTATCGGCACGGAAAACCCGTTTTTACGGGCTTTCCGGTCTGACTGGCTCCTGTAACGACTCACCTGTAACCGTCGCTACGTGCTGAACCCGGAAAATCCGCCCGCCTAGCTGACCTTCGCCAGCCGGGTCGCCACACGCTTAAGCCGCACGTCCAGCGTAGGGTCGCTCTGATACCTGCAACGAACGTGCAACAGGTGGATATAGTCGTTCAACACATGCATCAGTGCGGGCTTGCTGCTTCGCCCGGCGCGACGCGCCGACGTTACCAGCGCCTCGACAGCCTCGATGCTCGCCAGGCACTCGGCTGTAGCTTTGCGACCGGCTTGCGTAGAATTCGTGTTAGCCATGATTAACCTCTCGATCAGGTTGGTGGTGGTTAGGGACTGCGCGGTGTTCCTGCACCGTGCGGCCCCGCTTGGGATTCAGACAGCCAGCAGACGATCGCGGATCTGTGCGAGATCCGCGATGCGTTCCTCGACCAGCCGCAGCAGGTCAGCATGCACGCTCTCGGGATACTCGCCACTCGCGACCCAGCGCCGCATCGTTCGATCCGCGACGCCCAGCGCCTCGGCCAGGCTCGATTGCCAGCGCGGCCCGTACAAGGCCTCGCCGCACTCGACAAGCACTGTCGTCGTCATGCCTGCACCTCGGCGATCGGTACGACGCGCATAGCGTGATTCATGGTTCACCTCTTTTGATTGGCCCGCGAGGCGCGGATGTGTTGGATAACAACGCCGGCAACAAAGAGCGTCACCAGCAGGGTAAAAGCGCCGGCCATCAGCCAGTAACCAGCGTCGGCCGGATGGTCGCCGCCCAGCGCGACCATCAGCGCGATAACCGGCACAGACAACACGAGCGCAGCCAGTTCCAGCAATCGCAGCAGCTGCACGTCGTCACGGTCGCGGATCTCGCGGCGCACCGCGAAGGCGAGAGAAAGCAGGTTTTTCATGTCCTCGCCCTCCCCGTCAGACGTTCAGCGCGCGCACGGCGCTGTAACCGTCATTGCCGAGATAGATCACCTTCCCGGCAGTCTTGCTCTTCTCGACCTTCAGCCGGTCGCTGTGCTTGTACAGCCGCACGCGCGCCCAGCGCACCACATCGTGGTCGGCCGCATCAAACCAGGCGTCATCGTCGCTGCCGGCGATCGTCAGGCCGTCGATGTGCAGGCGGGACAGGAGTTTTTCGCAGAGGGCGCGCGAGTACGCACGGCGGCAATTCACGTAGTCGGCGCCGAAACGCACCTGCTCGCCGTCGATCATGGCGTAGGTCGCGCCCTGGTAGTCGATCGAGGAATCGAAGTAGGAGCCGCGAAACACCTTCGCCACGGCTTCCACCTGGTCAACGTTCGGGCCATCGGTCCAGCTGACGCCGATCGAGGCGCCGCCGCTGTAGGTGCTGCTGCGGACGCTGAACTTGATACCGGGGAAAGCCTCTTTCAGGGCTTGCCGGATGAGCTTGGCCGTATCGGCGCAGGAAAGGTATTTCATGTTCGGGCCTCCATGCCCAGGTCAGCCGGGACTCATTTCCCTTGCTGAATGTCCTAATTATAGGACATTGGCATACAGACGCCAGGGAAATCTCTCAATCTCAACGTCCTAATAATAGGACAAACCTATGAGGGATCGTCTCAGAAAACGGAAAATAAAGCACGTTAAGCCGGTGGCAGTGGTCGCAACGGTCTGAACTTGCCTGCGCCGACCTTGGTGCTGCTGCGCCAGAGGTAATCGCCGGTCAGATTGATGTGTTCCCACCCCAGCGGTGACAGGTATTGAAACAGCGTCTCGTCTACCGGTTTGCCGTGCCCGTTCAAAGCATTGGTTGCCCGTTCCAGATAGGCCGTGTTCCAAAGCACGATGGCCGCCGTTACCAGATTGAGGCCGCTGGCCCGGTAGCGTTGTTGCTCAAAACTGCGGTCGCGGATTTCGCCCAGTCGGTTGAAGAACACCGCCCTGGCCAGCGCGTTGCGCGCCTCGCCTTTGTTGAGTCCGGCCTGCACGCGGCGGCGCAGCTCCACGCTTTGCAGCCAATCCAGTATGAACAGCGTGCGCTCAATGCGCCCCAGCTCGCGCAGTGCAACGGCCAGTCCGTTCTGACGCGGATAGCTGCCGAGCTTGCGCAACATCAGCGAGGCCGTCACCGTACCCTGCTTGATCGAAGTGGCGAACCGCAAGATTTCATCCCAATGGGCGCGTATCTGCTTGATGTTCAGCCGGTCGCTGCTAATCACCGGCTTGAGCGCGTCATAGGCGGCATCGCCCTTTGGGATGAATAGCTTGGTGTCGCCCAGGTCTCGGATACGTGGCGCGAATCGGAAGCCCAGTAGGTGCATCAGGCCGAAGACATGATCGGTAAAGCCCGCTGTGTCGGTGTAGTGCTCCTCGATCCGCAAGTCCGACTCGTGGTACAGCAGGCCATCGAGCACATAGGTTGAATCACGCACGCCGACGTTGACTACCTTGGTGCTGAAGGGCGCGTACTGGTCGGAGATATGGGTATAAAACGTCCGGCCTGGACTGCTTCCATACTTCGGGTTGATATGCCCGGTGCTCTCCGCTTTGCTGCCGGTTCTGAAATTTTGGCCATCCGACGATGACGTGGTGCCATCGCCCCAGTTTCCGGCAAAGGATTGCCGGAACTGCGCGTTGACCAGTTCGGCCAGCGCCGTTGAGTACGTTTCATCCCGGATGTGCCAGGCTTGCAGCCACGACAGCTTGGCGTAAGTCGTGCCTGGGCAGGACTCGGCCATCTTGGTTAGCCCGAGATTGATGCCATCAGCCAGGATCGTCGTCAGCAGCAAGGTTTTGTCCTTGGCCGTGTCGCCGGTCTTCAGATGCGTGAAATGCCGGGTGAAGCCTGTCCACTCATCAACTTCCATCAGCAGTTCGGTAATCTTGACGTGTGGCAGCAGCATCGCCGACTGGTCGATTAGGGCTTGTGCGGTCTCCGGCACCGCCGCTTCCAGCGGCGTGATCTTCAGGCCGGACTCGGTAATGATGGCATCCGGCAGATCATTGGCCGCCGCCATGCGGTTGACGGTGGCAAGCTGCTGTTCCAGCAATGCCAGTCGGTCGTGCAAATACTGATCGCAATCGGTGGCCACTGCCAGCGACAATTCGTTGGCCAGCTTCAGAGTAGCGAACTTCTCGGCCGGCACCAGGTACTCATCAAAGTCCTTGAACTGGCGCGAACCCTGCACCCAGACATCGCCTGATCGCAGCGCGTTCTTTAGCTCTGACAGGGCGCACAGCTCGTAGTAGCGCCGGTCAATGCCATCGTCCGTGAGCACCAGTTTCGCCCAGCGTGGCTTGATGAATGCGGTCGGCGCGTCGGCGGGCACCTTGCGGGCGTTGTCGCTGTTCATGCCGCGAAGCACCTCGATGGCATCGAGTACGCCCTTGGCGGCTGGTGCCGCCCGTAACTTAAGTACGTCCAGGAACTGCGGCGCGTAGCGGCGCAACGTGGCGTAGCTTTCACCGATGCGATGCAGAAAGTCGAAGCTCTCCGGCTGCGCGAGCTTTTGCGCCTCCGTGACGCTGGCGGCGAAGGTATCCCACGGCATTACGGCCTCGATGGCGGCGAACGGATCGCCGCCGCTCTGTTTGGCTTCCAGCAAGGCTTGGCCGATGCGGCCATACATCCGCACCTTGTCATTGATCGCCTTGCCGGAAGCCTGAAACTGCTGCTGATGCTTGTTCTTGGCGGCGTTGAATAGTTTGCCAATGATGCGGTCGTGCAGGTCGATGATTTCGTCGGTGACGGTGGCCATACCTTCAATGGCCAGCGAAACCAGAGTGGCATAGCGTCGTTGCATCTCGAACTTTGCCAGATCGGCAGGCGTCATCTGCCCACCCTCACGGGCGATCTTGAGCAGGCGGTTCTGGTGAACTTGTCGCTCGATGCCTGCGGGAAGGTCAAGCGCCTGCCAAGCCTTGAGGCGCTCGATGTGTTCAAGCATATGCCGAGAGTTCGGCTTGACGGGCGACTGGCGCAGCCATGCCAGCCACGTCAATTTGCTGCCGTCCTTGCGCTTGAGAAGTTCGTCCAGGCGCTGACGGTGGAGCGATAACAAAGAATCGGTCAACGCCGCGTAAATACGCCGGTTGGCACGGGTGATGGCCTCGGCGCTCGCGCGCTCGATGGCATTCATGGCGGGCAGGATGATGCTCTGCCGCCGCAGGTTTTCGACAAGGGTGCTGGCCAGCACAATCCCTTTATCGGTCTGCAAGGCCAGCTCGGTCAATGTATGCACGGCTTGCCGGTAGTGACTCATGGTGAAGGGCTTGAACCCGAACACCGTTTGCAGCTCGACCAAGTGCTCCCGCCGCGTCTGCTCGCGCTGGCCGTAATCGTTCCAACTTTCCACCGGCACCTTGAGTTGTGCGGCCACCATGCGCAACAGGGGCGGAAACGGAGGCTCATCGATGCCCAAGAAGATGCCAGGGAATCGCAAGTAGCAAAGCTGCACGGCGAAGCCCAATCGATTCGCAGCGCCGCGACGCTGGCGGATCACCGATAGGTCGGTTTCGTTGAACGTGTAGTGCCGTATCAGTTCGTCTTTGGCATCTGGTAGTGCCAGCAGGCTTTCGCGCTCGGTGGCGGACAGGATTGAGCGGCGCGGCATGATCAGTCTTCCCGCAGGTACTGGTACAAGGTTTCGCGACTGATGCCGAAGTCACGGGCCACCAAGGTTTTTTGATCGCCTGCCGCGACTCGCTGTTTCAACTTGGCAATTTGTTCGCTGTTCAGCGATTTCTTTCGTCCCCGGTAGGCACCGCGCTGCTTGGCCAGCACGATTCCCTCGCGCTGGCGTTCGCGGATCAGTGCGCGCTCGAACTCCGCAAAAGCCCCCATGACCGACAGCATCAAATTGGCCATCGGTGAGTCATCGCCGGTGAACGCCAGCCCTTCTTTGACAAACTCCATCCGCACGCCCCGTTGTGTCAGCCCCTGAACGATGCGGCGCAGGTCATCGAGATTGCGTGCCAACCTGTCCATGCTGTGCACCACCACGGTGTCGCCCTCGCGCACAAAGGCCAGCAGCCTTTCAAGTTCGGGACGTTGCGTGTCCTTGCCGGAAGCCTTATCGGTGAATACCTTACCGACTTCGATTTGCTCCAGTTGCCGATCAGGGTTCTGGTCGAAGCTGCTGACGCGGATATAGCCAATGCGTTGACCTTGCAAGGTGCCTCCAAAGGTAAAAGTGTCAGGATGAAATCCATTACCCTTGGCGGCTTGTGTCAATAAATACAAACTACAACTCTATTCTGACGTGCTTTGCGCCAAGCATCTGACATCAGGTTAGGGTATAGCCCAGATGGACACGGCATATTCATCCAACCCCCAGGTAAGCAACCAGCACGAAATGCTGGGATGCCCTGCGTTATCGGCGGCGGTCTGAAAGCGCGTAAAAATGGCGGTTGAGCGCGTTTTTCGATTGATTGCCTAAAAATTGGATGTCAGCAATGGGGCAAAACGAAGACCCGCAAGGCCGCGTTTGTTGACATAGTTCTGCTCAAATGGCGAGCTCTAAACCTGACCTCCAACCCGGTGCCTGAACACCAAGAATGTGGCGTAGATTTCAAGGATTACTGGCCCCGTCAGTGACTAGCCAGTAGTTGAAAGCGCCACACTAAACCTGCGCGTGGTCTAAATCCGCTTTGTGGCTGGGGTCAACATGGGCCATCAGGTTGAGAACGCGGTGCCTTTGCATGACCCGCCTACGGGCATCCACTGCGATGTTGTGTCCCACTTCGACGGTCAATGATGCATCCACTTCGATGTGCGCATCGACCACCACCATGTCACCCATCTTGCGGGTTTTTAGGTCGTGAACGCCATCCACGCCTGGCGTTTCAAGCAAGGTCTTTTTGATTGCTGCCAGTTCTTCTTCGTCAATACCACGGTCCATCAAGTCATTCATGGCCTCCCAACCAAACTCCCAGCCCATGCGCGCGATCATGAATCCGACGATTAGCGCCGCGATCGGGTCCAATATGGGGTAGCCCATCAAATTGCCGACGATGCCAAGCCCTACAACCAAAGATGAAGCGGCATCTGACCTCGCGTGCCACGCGTTGGCAATCAGCATGCTTGACTTGACACGCTTCGCAACGGCCAGCATGTAGCGAAACAGCGACTCCTTTGCCACCAGCGCGATGCCAGCAACCCACAGCGCCATGGCATGCACCTGCGCGATAGATTCTGGGTTGCGCAGCTTCATGAACGCCGACCAGATCATTCCAACGCCAACCACCAGCAGCAATATGCCGAGCAACATGGAAGCCGCGTTCTCGAATCGATGGTGTCCGTACGGGTGGTCCTCGTCTGCGTCTTTCTTGCTGTGATGGCTTGCAAAAAGCACCACGAAATCCGCCACCAAGTCGGACAGCGAATGGATACCGTCAGCGATCAAGCCTTGAGACTTGGACAGAATGCCGATGGCAATTTGTGTTGCAGAAAGAAGCACATTGACCACCACACTGACCCAAGTGCTGCGAGATGTGGCGGCGGCGCGCTCTGCTACGGTCTGGGTGCTCTCTTCGTGGTCTTGGGGTATTTCTGAAAATTGCATGGCGATGAGGTTTATGAAAGAGGCGGGATTGTCTGTGCCCGACCCTAACCATACCTTATTGCAACATCAAGACAGTGTCTGACGCATGAACATAAAAGCACGCAAGACAACTGACGACACTAATGCGGTTGATTCTCACTTGCCTGCAATAAGCGTTGCATTGTGGAATTTCTTTACAAAACAAAGTGGTTTTATGGGCAACAAACGCTTCCAAGAGGTTGACTCGCGCAACTGTCAATACGAAAATACGCGCATCTCAACAACGGAGCTATCTCCATGGAATCTGGCCCTAGTGCCTGTTCGCCCAAGGCGAACAACCCAGCGCGTACGTAGGCGGCCTTTTTCCGCGTCGTCCCGCTGGTTTCAGCAGGACGATGTGTTGCAGTTCTCTCATCCGGAGCCAGTTCTTGGCGTCGGGGCACATCTCCTAAGTTTGTTTGCATTCGCGCATCTCGTTTGCGCCGAAGCGTTCGCCTGAACGTTTTCGGTCGCCTGCGGCATGCGCTTGTCGATCTCGGTCCCTATAGATCGATGTCAAAAAGGAGTTGCCATGAAATTCATCATCCACTTTGCCGCCACTGCCGTGGCCCGGGTTCGTCTCGCCGCTTTCACCCGCCGGGTCAAGAAGGCCAGCCAGCACTACGACCCTATCGCTGCCGCTTCTCGCGGACCGCTGCTGTCCATGCTGATCAGCGCCTGCTGATCGCTCGAACCATGAATCCGGGAGAAACATCATGACCCAATTCAACACCATGAACGAGGCCGTCAAGGTCGGATCAAGCGCCGTACTCGACAGCGCCCACATCGGCGATATCCGCGGTGCCTTTGGCACCATCAAGCTCGGCGACCACAGCGCGCGCACAAGCTGGAAACAGCGTTGGCAAACCCTGCTCGCGATCCTTGGCCCAGGCCTGATCGTGATGGTTGGCGACAACGATGCGGGGGCCTTCGGTACCTACACGCAAGCCGGACAAAACTACGGCACCTCGTTGCTCTGGACCCTTTTGCTGCTGGTGCCTGTTCTGTATGTCAATCAAGAAATGGTGTTGCGCCTTGGTGCGGTTACCGGCGTGGGGCACGCTCGCCTCATTTTTGAACGGTTCGGCAAGTTCTGGGGCGCATTCAGCGTCATCGACCTGTTCCTGCTCAATGCCTTGACCATCGTGACCGAGTTCATTGGCATCAGCCTCGGGCTCGACTACCTGGGCGTCTCACGCATCTGGGGTGTAGGCATCGCGGCGGTGATCATCATCGGTGCCGCCAGTACGGGCGACTTCCGCCGCTTCGAGCGGTTTTCGTTGTTCCTGGTGTTTGCAAGCTTGCTGCTGATTCCAATCGTGATCATGGTCCACCCGGCCCCCACGCAGATCGCCCACGACTTTCTGGTACCGCAAATGCCCAAGGACAGCAAACTCAGCGAGGTCATGCTGCTCATCATCGGCATCGTGGGCACTACTGTCGCTCCTTGGCAACTTTTCTTCCAGCAGAGCTACGTCATCGACAAGCGCATCACTCCTCAGTTCATCAAGTACCAAAAGGCCGACCTCTGGATTGGCATCGTCATGGTGGTTGTGGGTGCCGTAGCCATGATCGCTTTCGCAGCGCAAACCTTTGGCGGACAACCGGAATTCGGAAACTTCACCGACGCGCTGGGCATCGCCAACGGACTTGAAAAATACTATGGCCGCGTACCTGGCGTTTTCTTCGCCATCGCGCTCATCGACGCATCCATCATCGGTGCTTTGGCTGTTTCACTCTCTACAGCGTATGCCATTGGAGACACGCTTGCCGTGAAGCACTCCCTGCACCGCAAGCCCAGCGACGCCAAAGCCTTCTATGCGGTCTATATTGGCCTGATCATCGTTGCAGCTGCCTTGGTGCTCACACCCGGCACACCACTGGGATTGCTCACTAATCTGGTCCAGACCCTGGCTGGGGTTCTGTTGCCAAGCGCCACGGTCTTCCTGCTCTTGTTGTGCAATGACAAGGCCGTTTTGGGTCCTTGGGCCAATTCAAAGAGGCTCAACTGGTTCACTGCCGCCATCATTGCCGTGCTGGTAATGCTCTCGGTGATTCTTACCGCTGCGGTGCTGTTTCCGGACATCAGCGACGCGCACATCCTGGGGGTGCTGATCGGCGGCACCGTCATCGGCGCGGTCCTGGCTTTCGCAGTCAAGCTCTACGAGCGCAAACAAGGCGTTCAAGCTATCGAGGACAACCTTCCGGCAATGACCCAAGCAGAGCGTGACAACTGGCGCATGCCCGCGATGGAAACCCTTGCCCCCGCGCGGTTGAGCCTATCGAGCCGCATGTGGATGCTGGTGCTGCGCGGGTACCTCGTGATCGCCGCTGGGCTTCTGATTGTCAAGCTCATTGTGCTGGCCGTGGCGAGTTAAGCGCCGCGCTGTGTAAGAAGCAGCATAAATGACCGTTTATAGGCTCGCTGTCCGTTGTTCAGTTTTATCCCATTTGCTTTGTACCACTACCGCTATTTCTCTGGGTAGGTTGTGTGCCTGCTAGCGATTGGTCTGGCTCAATGCTGCTGACCTGCCCACAGAAATCACACTACTGGCCTGCCCGTAAGCTGACTGTGGTGGATGACTCTTAACAGCCCATGGCGGGTGCTCGATTTGATGAAGTGGCAGCTACATAGCTGCCTGTCGATCCCCGGTTGTCAATGACGGGTCTGGAGCAGCCAGATCACAAATGGCAAATACCGGTAAGTGCCTGTTGCAGCCGTTCAGACCCGCAGTCCAACGGTGCCAATATTCGGTTGAGGCCCAACATCCAGCACGACTCCACCGGCGGTTTTCAATTGCAAATAATCTGAGTCAGCGGCGACGGAATGCGAGTCGGTCGCTACGATTGCAAGTTCATTTGCAAATAATGTGAGTCTGACTGTGCGGTCAGTTGCAAATAATCTGAGTCGGAAAAGCCGCTGATTGCAAGTCGGGCCGTTTTCAAACGCGAGTCACTACAAGTAGTTGCCTATCACAAGGTTGAAGAACGATGCCAGCGGTTCCAGCGCTGCAGGTGTGCTCATGTTGATGGCTTGGAACAACGCGATGTTCAGACCACCCCAGTCGTAGAGAAAGAATTTCCAGCTCATTTGCGCAACAGCCTCAAGCCATTGCCAACGACGAGCAAGCTGGCCCCCATATCAGCAAACACCGCCATCCACATGGTCGCTTGACCCGTGAAGGTCAGTACCAGAAATACTGCCTTGATGCCAAGGGCCAGCACAATGTTTTGCATCAGCACCTGCGCCGTCGCACGCGACAGGCGCACGAAGGTCGGAATCTTGCGCAGGTTGTCGTCCATCAGGGCCACGTCGGCGGTCTCGATTGCGGTATCTGTGCCAGCCGCTCCCATTGCAAAGCCGATGTCCGCACGCGCCAAGGCCGGGGCATCGTTGATGCCATCACCGACCATGCCAACCTTGCCGCTTCGGGCCAGTTGCTCCACTTCGCGCAATTTGTCATCTGGGAGTAGGTTGCCTTGCGCACGGTCGATTCCGGCTTGTGCGGCAATGGCCTGTGCCGTATGGGGGTTGTCGCCGGTCAGCATCATGGTGTTGATGCCCAGTGCGTGCAGCTCGGCGATGGCGGTCCTGCTGCTGTCCTTGATGGTGTCCGCTACGGCGAATAAGGCATGTACCGCCTTTGCGCCTACCAACATCACGACGGTCTTGCCAGCGGTTTCCAGCGCAGCGATGCGCTGCTCCAGCTCTGGTGTGCACTGCCCCAGCTCTTCGAGCATCCGGTGGTTGCCCAGATGGTAGGTCGCACCGTTGATTTGGCCTTGCACACCCCGACCGGGCAGCGCGTTGAATTCGGCCACGTCGAGCAAGGCAACCCCGTCCGTCTGCGCGGCCTGTGCCACCGCCTTGGATACAGGATGGTCTGAGCGGGCCGCCAGACTGGCAGCGATGCTGCGGCTGTCCGAGGCGAGTGCATTGCCCCATGTGACAAAGTCGGTCTGTGCGGGCTTGCCGTGCGTGATCGTGCCGGTCTTGTCCAGAGCCAGCCAGCGCAGCTTGCGGCCTTCTTCCAGATAGACGCCACCTTTGATGAGAATGCCGTGGCGAGCGGCGGCGGCCAGGCCGCTGACGATGCTGACCGGTGTAGAGATCACCAGTGCGCACGGGCAGGCGACCACCAGCAGAACCAATGCACGGTAGATCCAGTCGAGCCATGCCGCACCCATGAACAGCGGCGGCAACAACGCGACGGCGATGGCAACGCCGAATACAACGGGGGTGTACCAGCGGGCGAACTGATCGACAAAACGCTGAGTCGGCGCACGACTACCTTGCGCAGCCTCTACCGCGTGAATGATCCGGGCCAAAGTGGAGTTGTTGGCCAAGGCGGTGACGCGGTACTCGAACGAGCCGGATTCGTTGATCGTGCCAGCGAACACCGAATCACCGGGGGATTTTTCGACCGGGAGGCTTTCACCCGTGATCGGGGCTTGGTTGACGGCAGAGCGGCCTTCCAGCACCTCACCATCAAGGGCGATGCGCTCACCTGGTTTGACCCGGACGCGGGCGCCGATGGTGATTTGCTTGGCGCCCACCTCGCGCCATGTGCCGTCAGCCTGCTGTACCGTGGCCTGTTCCGGGGTCAGGTCGAGCAGGCCACGGATAGCGTTACGAGCGCGATCCAGCGATTTGGCTTCGATTACCTCGGCCAGCGCGAACAGTACCATCACCATTGCCGCTTCGGGCCAGTGGCCGATCAACATGGCACCCGTGACCGCAATCGACATGAGGGCGTTCATATTGAGATTACGGTTCTTGAGCGCAATCCACCCCTTCTTGTAGGTGGAGAGGCCACCCGTGAAGACCGCGACAAGCGCCAGAACGACAACCGACCAGTGATTGCCGTTGTGGAGCCAGTAGACCGCCTCGGCCGCCGATGCAGTGACCAAGGAGATGCCCAGCGGCCACCAGTTGGTCGGCGTGGTCACAGGGGCGGCGGATGGAGATGCGACCTCTGCCGTGTCCACGACCTGCGCCTCGAATCCAAGCGCTTGCAGTGCCACGAGCACGTCTGGCAGAACCTGGTTCGCATGGCGTACCGACAGCGTGCGCTGCATCAGGTTGAAATCGAGATCAGCAACACCGGCCACGGTGCCGAGCTTGTTGCGGATCAACGTCTCTTCGGTCGGGCAATCCATCTTGGCAATGGACAGCTTGGTCGTCTGCTCGGCCGACGCCTGATCCATGCGCACAGCTTGCATGCCGATGGCCTTCAGCGCCTGCTCGACGGGAGACAACGAAGGCAATTCGTGTTGCACGGCCAAGGTACGTTGCATCAGGTTGAATTCAAGACCCGCCACCCCCGCCAGACCGGCCAGTTTGCTTCGGATCAGCGCCTCTTCGGTCGGGCAATCCATGTTCTCGATGCGGTACACCGCTTGAGCCGATCCGGTTGCCAGCGGGGCCGGTGCCGTGGGTTGGATGATCGGCTCAGTCGTGCAGCCACACACCTTTGAAGCGCATTCGCTCATGAGTAACTCCTGAAAATCTTCTATTCAGCCTCCATTAAAATCTCTATAGTCACTATAGAGTCAAGTGATAATTGGAGATTGATGCATGGAAATCAGAATTGGCGACCTCGCCAAGCGCTCTGGGTGCGAGGTCGTGACCATCCGCTACTACGAGAAGGAAGGGCTACTGCCGAAGCCAGCGCGAAGCGGTGGCAACTTCCGGCTGTACGGTGAGGCGCACATTGAGCGCTTGCAATTCATCCGTCATTGCCGTTCGCTCGACATGACGTTGAGCGAGATTCGCGCATTGCTGGGTCTGCGAGACAACCCGATGCAGGACTGTGGGGAGGTCAACACGCTGCTGGAGGCCCATATTCAACAGGTGGAAATGCGTGTGTCCGCGCTGTTGCAGTTAAAACGGCACTTGGTTGATTTGCGCGAGAAGTGTTCTGGCTCTCGATCTGTAGAGGCGTGCGGCATTTTGCAAGGGTTGGGCAATTGCAATTGCCATGGTGAAAGTGCCACGAACAGTCAAACATCTGGGTAAGTAAGGGCTTAGCGTGCTTTATTTTCCGTTTTCTGAGGCGACCCCTATGAGGCGCGAGGGCAGCTGCTCGGAGTCGCTAGGAATGAGAGCCGCAGGGGCCGTTCGCCCCTGACGCACGACCCAAACCCTTGTCGACCAGACACCAGCCCGCCCACGGGCCGGATTTCGAGCCGCAGAGGGCAAATCGACCCAACGGACCTCTCTTCTGCAAAGCTAACTGCTGCGGTGGTGAACCGAATACGCGGATTGCCGGGGCGGCAGGCCGCCGCGTTGAGCGGTCGGGATGGCCCGGAGGGACGGCCCGAGCGCGATTTAGGCGCGGTCTTAGGCGGGCGGTGCGGCCGCAGGACGCGCCGGGCGCCTTAGACCCCGGTATTGCGTCGAGGCAGGTTGACCGATGGTGTGTGCGGCAGATGAGGTTCAGCTGTCGCTTGGATGGTTCGAGGGGTCGCCTTGGCGTGTCGCTCGTGAGCGCGAGGATAAGAGCGATGGCGAGGATATAGCGCATCGGAAAGGCCTTTTGAGTGGTTGGCCTTTCTGTAGGATCAGGTTTTAGCCATTGGCGGTAGTGGACCACCCGGCGCGCAGCGCGCGCCGTTGTTCATCTGGATAAGGGGTGTCGCTGGGGTTGGTCACGGGCCGTAGGCCCGCACTTGTTCTAACCCCTCACGGGGTGGCCGCGAAGCGGCCGGGGTGGGGTTCAACCGCGCGGAATTTCGAGTTGCCCACAGCCGGAGCGCACGGTTAAAAAACGGTTAAAGAAGGTTAGAAACGGTTAACGCTCAAAAAATCGGCTGGAAACCCTTGCTGGACAAGGCTCGGAAGAATCAGGCTGTCGGTCAAAGCACGAACTTCTGTCGGTCAAGATACGAACTTTTGTCGGTCAAAGTACGAATTTCTGTCGGTCAAGATACGAGTCCGTCGGTCAAGATACGAATCGCTGTCGGTCAAGATACGAATCGAGTCAGGAGCCTCGTGGGAAGGCTACAAAATGATCGGAAAGCAAATATTTTTTCGTATCGTGGTAACACTTGGGCAAAACTGGCGAACGTTCGCCTCCGGGCACGGGCGCGCGGCACAATCTGTCGGTCAAAGTACGAATCGGCGTCGGTCAAGATACGAATCGTGAGAGCGGCTGAAACCCTTGTCCGTCTTGGGTTTCTACCTCATAGGGCAAAAAAAACCCGCCGAGCAGAGAGGCTGGGCGGGTGTACCGGTGCGGCGATAACAGGGCAGGATGGTTATTCGGCGAATTCTAATTCCGGTGAGGTGCTGCTGGCCCGCTCCACGACGACAAGATCCTTGTCCGGCCCCATGATTGCCCAAGACTTCAGGAATTTCACGCGCTTGAGTTCGTCCAGCGCTTTTTCGACAAGTTCTCTCACATGCGCGAGGCGCACGCTTGTGAGGGCTGCGCCTTCACGGATCGTTTCGAGCTTGATTGGGTGCGGCTTGGCGTGGCTCGCCAGATAGCCATGCAGCCAGGTTGCAAGCCCTGCGGGGAGGTCGAGCCGCTGTGCCCATTCGACGCGGGTAAAGTGCCCTTTCCCGCCGAAGAGCCTCACCAGCGGCCGCGCGATCCGAACGGTGTAGTACCGCATCGGCTTGTTCGTCGTGGGGTTCTTCCACTCGAATTCCGGAATCATCGATATGCCCTTACCGCTATCGTCTCCAAGGCGTTCGGAAATGACTTGCAGCGACGTGGCTTGCATTCGGGTAAGGCAGTCTCGCAGACGTTCATAGCTCGGTGTGTTGGTCGGCCACTGGATCGCCTTCAGAAAAGAGAGTGCGGTGAACTGAATCGGATTGCCGGCCGGTTGGCTCTTTGCCAGCTGGATCAACTGAAGCCAGACAGTTTCATCGTCCTGCCGAAGCTCTTCACCTGTGTAAGTGATTTTCGCTGTACCGATCACGTAGATTTCATGGCTCTTCATGCGAATGCGCGGTTGCCGCTTGTTGCGAGCATTGAAGAGCGCCGATCGGAAAATCTCGTTTGGCAAGGCTCGGAACTGCTCAGGCCAGAACGGCAAGGCCAACTGCGAGTCGGTTGCCTCTTCAGCCTTTACTGCCAGACGTGCCTCTGCATCGCTGGCCGCTTGCATGAGGTTGGGAAACTTCGCCAGCAGTGAGTCGGCGGGCGTTGCTTTCGCATCGACGGCCGCACGTGTGCGCCGCGTTTTCTTCGGTGCTGTCGCTGTGTCGTCGTCGGTCTTCGGTACAATCTTTTTAGCCATGTCTCTACGTCCGTTAGAGGTCTGGTCAGGCTCGGCGGGGTGTGTCAGCACCCCGACCTTGCCGCCATCTTAGCGGAGATTACCGCCCTTCCCTGCTTGTCCACGGCCCGTAAGCCTGTGGGAAACCGGCCGGGCGGCCCTGCCGCACGCAAGAGGCCGGTTTTCCATCAGGTCGCGGCCGACGGCCGCGAGGCGGTGGGCAAGCATCACGCACTACACCCGTGGTCCGAATCCTTGCGTCGGTGTCACGTCGTTCCAGTGCGAACTCTTCTCGCCGGTTCGAGCGCTCTGTGCCTGCACGCCGGGCTCTTGTTCGGCCGCTCGAATGTAGTACCGCACGTGATACTGAACCCACTTGCCAAGCCACTGCTCGAACGGCTCCGGGTTGGTGACAAAACCATCGCGGATCGCCTGGCGCACGGTGGCCGCCGTGGCCGAGTCATAGGCGGGCTGATCGAGCTCGTGCAGGATCTTGAGGACCGGCAGCTGGAACAGCACAAAATTCAGCATGACGTCCATCGTGCTATCGAACGGGATCTGTGTTTCCTCGTCGGCACCCGTTGTCGTGCCAGTCGGCACGGCATCGAGGCGGCTGCGATACATCGCGAGCGACATATCCGCGTAGTAGAAGTCCAGCAGGTGCGGCCGTCCGTCCGGGCCTTCCGGTCCATGCTTCCAGTCGTCCACCACTTCACGCCAGATGTCGCTCATGAACAGCTGCTGCCCGGTCGTGTAATGCACATAGGGCAACACGTCACGCAGTACGCCGTCGCGGCCGCGCTCGGTCGGGAACTGCCAGAAACGCTCCTGTTCCATCGTGCCGAGCCACTGCACGAGCTTGAACACGTTAATGTCGCGGCCGTGGACTTCGGCCAGCAGCAATTCGCGGTCGGTGTCGGCAGTTGCGATCGTCCGGCCGTATGCGCTCGGTCGATGTTGCGCGCTATCACTGATCGGCATTTTGTTTCTCCATTTGTTCGATGAACGCGAGGGCGAGCGGCTTCCAGTGGGGATCGTTCTCACGCAGCCATGCGAGTTTCTTGCTCATGCGCGGCACCTTGGCCGGTGCGATCTTGGGCAGGTCCGTAATGGGAATCGGGGGCGTGTGCGGCTCGTTCTCGCGGCCGGGCTTCTGTCCGATGCTGACGAGGGCCGGCGCTCCGGCGACGCGGAGATAGCCGCACAGGTCCGGCAACTTCATGAACTCGGCCCCGAACAACAAGCGCTGAACCTGCTTGGATACGTTCTCCGATGTGGTCGTCTTGTCGCCGTGGCTGACGCCGGTGCTTTCCATCTCAACGATCGTATCGCCCGACACCTGGGATAGAAACTCGGCAGTACGGGGATCGGAAACGCGGAGCATGAGCATCGAGCCAAAGGCCGCGAGAATTTCCTGCGCGCCTTCCTGCCCGTACTTTTTCTCGATCTGCCCTACCGTCTGCACACCGCCGATCGTGCAGCCGCCGAACTTGCGTGCCTTCGTCAGAAGGTCCGAAATCGGGTCCATCTTGCGCAGCGTGCCGAACTCGTCCAGACACCACCAGAAGCGACGGCGGCTGTTCGGCCGCAACGTGAGCGACGCCTTGACGGCAATCTCGATCCACATTGCGATGAGCGAAGCCAGCGCCTCGTAGTCTTCCTCGGCGAACGAGAGGAACAGCCAGCGGTCCTGCTCGCCGGGGTTCTCGAACGATTTGATGTATCGGCGCACGCTGAAATCGCCGTCCTTCAGGTGGCGCAGTGGCGTCATCGAGCGCGCAATAATGCCAAGCGTGATTGTCACGCCTTTGGCGTCGCTGCCCTGCTCAAATATGCGCGCCGACGGCGTGCCGGTCAGCAGTAATTGCAGCGAAGCCGTCTTGTAATCTTTGTCATGGAGGGAATACTTCGGAGCCTCGAACACGTAGTAAAACAGGAATTCGTTCGTGCAATAGAAATCACCTTTCTTGTACAGCTGGAGCATGATGTCCGACAGGACCATGCGCGCCTGTTCGACCCAATCCTGATTGTTGCTCTGGTCAGGAATGATCCGCTTCGCGAACATATCGAAGTCGGTCGTGTCCTCAAACTCGTTGAAGATCGTCCAGCCTTGGCTCCGCTCATCGAGCGGATTCAGCATGTAGTCGTGGCCGTCGCGGTAAAAGAACTCAGTTTGCGCGGCGCCCAGGTCCGCAATGATCGCGGGTTGGCCGCGCTTGCGCACGCCGGCGAGAATGGCCGTGATTGCCTGCGTTTTGCCCGAGCCCGGTGTACCGACGACCAGCAGGTTGCGCAGTTCGAGATCGCGATGGACGGCCACATTGCCGATCAGCATCGGCGGCTGCGGACTCTTCCAGACCTTCGCGACCTGAGCTTTCGTGAGCTTCTGGTACTCGAAATCAGCCTTTTTCTTGTGGAACTGCCGCAGGCCCATGTCGGCGTCGAGGACTTCCCACTCCGGTTCAATAACGGGCGTGGTCGGCCGCTGCTCGTGGGCCAGTTGCTCGTGCTGTAGCTGGAGAACGCGAGAGGCGTCCCGCGTGCCTCTGCCTCGCGCTTCATCCAGTTCCTGGTAGCGATCGGCGAAGAGGCCAGAAGGTGTATCGCTCATCGGGTGTGCTCCGGTTTAGCCGTCAATCTTCATGCCGCGTTCGCTCTGCTCCGGCTTGCCCTGGTAGATCATCGCGATACGCCGAGCTTCAGCTTCGTCCGCGTCCTCCTGGGCGTGGCTTGCCTTCTTTTCGGCGATGATCTTGCCGACCGTGCCGTGATTGATCGCGAACGAGTAGGCCGCGACGAACAGGGCAGCAGCCGGGCACGCAGCGTTGAGCCAGAGGGCAATCACTGCAAACTCGTGAATCGCACGGAAAGACTTCGGTTCGAGCAACAGCACGAACTCGATCAGCAAGCGTTCCTTTTCGAGCGACACCTTGAACTCGTCGCGAATGATGGACTCGTGCTTGACCATGTTGGCCCACGCGGCCGCCTCGGTGGGCTTCTCACCATGCTTCAGCATTTCGGCCTGCATCCAGCGTTGCATGTCGTAGCTGATTTCACGAGCGCGATAGTAGGCCGCGTGAATCGAGCTTGCCCACGCTCCGATCAGGTACAGCGCGGCGAGTACGATGAAAAGTGCGCCGTTCTTCCACGTGAAAAAGACATGCCCCGGCTCGCTGCTCCAGACGCCGGCAGAGTTGGTCGAACCGTGATACGTCAGGGGCTGGCTGTCGATCATCAAACCATGTACGTAGAGCACGACGAAAAGCATGAGCGCAACGCCGGCAGCAAGACGAAACAGGTACGAGCTCCGCAGCTGCTTGGGAACAGCATAAGCATTGTCTTTGCGGGACACGAGCCAGAGCGTGCAGGCGACCGTGATTAACACGACAGGCAATCGCGTGAGCCCTGCCGCAAGCGCCGCGCCGACGATGCAGAACGAACTTGCTGCGGGCCACAGCGAGCCGTAATTCAGCTGGGCCCGGATCGTGGCCAGCTTGCCGAGTCGGGGCACGAGCGGCAGCAGCAGGACCGCATCGGCCAGCAGCGCGATCGCGACCCACGCCCAGCTGCCGAACCCCGCAGCGAGGTACACGACGCCGTAGAGCACGAGCGACAGCACGCCGACGATGAGCGCCCGCGCGGAAACGTGGTCCTTCTTGGTGTGGAGCTCCCATACCTCCTCGGGCGTGAGCATTCGCGGGGGCGAGTTCTCACGCCCATCGGCATTCCTGCCTGCCGCTTTCAGGGGCCATGTGCGGCCCTTGCCCAGCACTTGCTCTACCGCAGAGGCGAAAGCACCCGTGTTGTAGGCTTTTCTCTTGTTGTCGCCGCGTTCGTGATGGGGCACGAAGACGATAAGCCGATCGACCTTCTGGTCCAGCAAGGCCTGGTATTCGGCCTTGAGCCGTTCGTAACGATGTTCGTTCATTGCTTCCCCGATGCCGGCAAAGCCCGGCAAAAGATCATTTTCCAGAGACACGGGCCAATCCGCGCCACTGACCAGGTTATCGGCCGAGCACGCGACGGGGTGAACCGTACCGGCTAGGCACGATGTCAATATACTGTAGTTCAAATGTCAATGCAATGTGTTTGTAGTGTATATCTCGCGTTTATTCAGGCAGAAAAAAGCCCCGCTGTCGCAGGGCTTCCGGGCGTAGTTCAAAGGCCTTGTACTGGCCCTGTAAATAAAACGGACTCCAATAAAATCAACGCTGCGCCCTAGACGTAGCTCGCATCCGGCCCGTTTTGCTGCATCCCCTGCTCGTTGCGCAACAGCAGGTTCATTTGGGGGGTTGCCTCGCGCTGCCGCTCCGAGTCGGACGCAACCAGAGCGGCAAGCCCAGCCGGGCGCCGGCTTTCGGCAGAGACAACCTGCGCCGCCACGATCAAGGCCTTTAGCCCGCTCGGGACGTTGGCTGCACCGTGCTTCGTCTGCCGTTTCGCGAGCGATGCCTGGACGGCCGCGAGACCGCGCGGCTGACCGCCGTACTCGGTAGGCGTCTGTGCCAGGGCCGCAATGTAGGCCGGTCGCCAGTCCCGGCCGGCATTCTCTTCTTGGACAACCTTGTGCCACGCCTGCATTTCCGCCGTCGGCGCTATGCCCTCCTGGATCTCGCGTCGTGCGCGATTCATCAGGATGCTCGTGTCGTTCTGCCTGGCGATCGCATCTGCTTGCCGTGCGTCGCCTTCGTTGGCGACATGCGTACGCGATTGCTGCTCGTGGGCTACGGTACGCTCGCGGGACTCACGCTCGCGCGCTTCCTCCTGCCGCGCGGCACGCTCCGCAATCGCCTCACTCTCGCGCTGGGCCTGCTGGGCCAGTGCCTCGTCGCGGGCATCGTGGCTGCGCTCGCGGGAAACCGCCTCGCGCTCGCTACGCTCCTGTGCGGCGCGCTCGTGGCGCACGTCCTGCCCAAGCTCGCGCGGATCAGTTTGCGATTGAGGGCGGCTATCCTGCGGCGCGGTAACGGGCGGCTGCATATTGCCGCTCGTGGTGCCAGATAGCATCTGCTGCCGAAGTTGCGCGAAGCTGTGCCCTCGCGGCGCCGCGGCCGTTTCGGATTCGCGGCCGGCTTCACGCTGCGCGGGCAATGGCCGCCGTGCAGCCTCGCGGGCCATCAGGTCTTCGGCCGTCATGTCGTCCTCGACCTTTGCCGGCTCGGCGCTCGGTTGCGATTCGGCCGCTGCCTGCTCGGGCGAGCTCAGGGCTTTCTCCGGCTCGTGGGGGTGCCGGCCCTCGCTCACGAGGTCGCGCTTCATGTCGTCTTCGAGCTTGACGCGGTACACCGTTTCGACGTCCGGACGCGTTGAGTACATGAAAGTGCGGGTGTTTTCGCGCTCGAACGTTTCCCACGACGCGAGCCGTTTCCCGGCTTCGCCGGGGTCGCGCCATTCGCGAAGCTCCACATGCTCGCGCGAATGACCGGACTCGGGTTCGTAGTCGCGGAATTCCACATAGGCCTCGTAGGCGGTTTGATAGCCGGCTACGGGCACGCCGTTGTCGTAGATGAAATAGGCGTCCGGCTTCGCATCGCGTGGCGCGTATTGCTCATTGAGCGGCTTGTCCAGATGCGGCTCGGGCATCGGGGCCGGGACGCCCGGCTCGATGCTGCCGAAAAGGTGCTTTTCCTGATCTGCCATCATGCACTCCCTAATCCAATCCCGGCGTGTCGTCCTGGTCCGGTTCGTTGCTGGTTTTTTGCCGCTCGTTTTCCTGACGTTCGAGCTCGGCGCGGCGTCGAGCTTCGTCCTGTACCTGCTGCTTGAACTGCTCGAAGGAACGCGGGTTGTCCGCCCTCTCCCCGATCTGTTGTGCGGCGGCCTGCTCCTGCGCGGCAAGGTCCGTCGATTGCGCGGCGCTGCTGACACTCTTCTGTGCCTTCAGCTGCGCTTCGTATTCCTTGGCATAGGCGGCAAGATCCGGGTTCGAGAACTGTATCCGCAATCCCCGCTCTATGCTCACCTGAACCACGCGACGCTTGAAATCTTCATCGCCGCGAACGTGCAGTGTCGTGCCGAATTTCTGGATCGACAGGCGCAGGCCCGCTTCGATCGTCGCCGGGTCATGGTCGATGTACCGCACGCGCTTGTTCTCATCGACCAGCAGATCCTTGCCGGCGAGTCGATAGGTCACGTCGCCATAGCGATTCACGGAGTAGGTGATGTCGCGGATCATCGGCGCGGCCGCACGAGCGGCGGCCGTCAGTCGTTCGCCGCTTACGCTGTCGCGATAAGGGGACGCAGCGCCGGCATCGCGCAGCGTCTGCCGGCGAAGCTCGGCCAGTGCCTGCTCGTTGCCCTGCTCCACCTGCCGCTCTAGCCAGAGGCGATACTGCTCGCCCGAACGGATCGCGTACCGCTCGTGAAGCGCATCGCGCTCGATGTCCTGCGATACGTTCAACTCGGTCAGGCGAAAAGCACGCTGCGCGCGTAGCACCGATAGCTCGGTCTTGTAACCTGAACCTCGGCCCGTACCATATTCGGCCTTCAGGCGTTCGACGCCGGCTTTGTAGGCGTCGTGAATGGCCTGACGACGTTCCTTGATGCTGGTTTCGTAGGTACGCCATGCGTCCTTGACCTCGCGCGGCCAGTCCGTCGAACGCCACGACGAGAAACTTTCCCAAAGGATCTTGTTCGGCACGTGACGCGCTTCCACGTCCACGTCGGCCAGCTGCGCCGCGTACACCTCGCGCAGCACCGGCGCCGCCTCGGATTTCCAGTCGAGACGCAGCTGCTTCGTAAGAAAGTCGTTCAGGCTGTAATTGCGGCTACCGCAGCGGATCAGGTCATGGCCGAGCTCATGTTTCACGACCTCATATTGGTCGATCAGCGTACCGTGGCTATGGCTCAAGTGGGCCAGCAGGCGCGAGCCGTCGAGCTTCGTGCGGATCTCTTTCCATTCGTCCAGCTGTGTCTCGGCCTGCTGTTCTTGCTCGCGGCGAGCTTCGTCCAGCAGCTGGTCGGCGAGCGACATGCTGGACTGCTCGTAGTCGCCGCTGAATTCCTTGATTTCGGGGTTACTCAAGCGCCTCGCGAGCACATCGAGCGAGCGGAATTTGTCCTGCCCGTAGAACACCTGCAGGTGCTCCCGGTGCCGGGTCCACGAGACATAGGCGTTTTCGGCGGTCATACCCGGTGAGACAAGCGAATAGGCCCGATCGACGGTCGCACCTTGCGACTTGTGAACCGTCAGTGCATAGCCGTAATTGATCTGGTTGTACTCGGCCAGGTCCACATTGACCGTTTGCCCCTCCTGCAATCGCACCGTCAGGACGCTGCCCTTGATACGCTGGATCGTGCCGGCCGTGCCGTTGAAAACACCTAGATCCCTGTTGTTTTCGAGGAAAACGATGTGCTCGCCTTCGGCGAGCGCGAGCTTGCCGCTCGCGGTCTGGTGGCTGTGCTCGGTGCCCAAGTGGCCGCTGTCGCGCAGCTTTTCGCGCATCAGCAGGTTTAGCTCCGCAACCTCGGCCCTCGTCCGGGCAAGGACGATCTGCGACTTCTCCGGCGTCGAGAGGCGATCAAGGTTCCAGCGCTCAACCAGTGCGAGCTTCGCGTGGTCATGCGTCTTGTCCGCATTCACCATGCCGGCGTCGGCATAGGCCTTGATCGCGGCGCCGACCTCGTGCCGCGAAAGCGCCTTGGACGCTTCGCACATCCATGCGCCACCACGCTTCTGACGCTGGATCTCGACAAGCCGGACAGGTGGAATTCGGTCGGACAGTCGCGCGAAAGCGTCGCCGTAGTCAACGGCGTGCAGCTGCATGGCGTCGCCAACAAGCCGCACGCGTGCGCCCGTCTTTTCGACGTGCGAAAGCAACCTTTCCAGTTGCCGGCTACCGACCATGCCAGCTTCGTCCACGACGACGACGGTTCGGGCGTCGAGCGTGACGCGTCCATTATCGAGGGCGTGCAGCAGGCTTGCGAGCGTCTGGCTCTTGATACCGCTCTCACGCTCAAGATCTTTCGCCGTTTTGCCCTGAAGAATCCCGCCGATGACCGTAAAGCCGTCTGCCTCGTAGGCCTCGCGCATAGCGCCCAGCACGTAGCTCTTACCCGTGCCGGCCGCGCCGTTCACGATGGCGATCTGCTCCCCGCTAACCAGCTTCGTAAAGGCCTCGGCCTGCTCCGGGACAAAGCCTCGCTGGGCTGCGATACGGTCGTGCGTGGACCGGCTGACGGATGCACCCATGCCGTCGGCGAGCCGGTCTGCAATCTCGATCAGCCGGCGTTCGATGGCGAGGACTTCGGTGCTCGTGAAGAGATTGCCGGTCGCCTGCCGGGGTGCGTCCTCGGCGTTCCAGAGATTCTTGTATCGTTGTTTGTCGGTCCAGCTGGTGATGTTGCCCTGTTCGTCGCGAACCGGAATGCGGTACGTCACCAGCTGCCGGCCTTCGTGCGTGATGGCAATCCGCTGGCCCAGCGACGGGTCGAGTTTGTCTAGCGCCGCGCGAAGCTCGACGCCCCATACGTCGCGCTCTTCGCCGTTGTCGTCGCGGTAGCGGACGAAGTAGGAGGGCGAACCGCCTTTCTGGTGCTCGAACGGCGCGGCGCCACGGGCGACGAGCTCGCCGACGATGCGGCGATCGCGGGCATCGCCCCTGTCCTCGCCCTCAAGGCCGACCAGCAGGGGCGAGGCGAGAACCGACGACCAGACGCGCTCGAACTGCTCATCGTCGGCCGTGTGCTCGCGCAGATACTTTTCGAGCTTGCGCCGCGTGAAAACGGACTGTGTTTCGGTCAGACGTTCGATAACCGTTTCCGGGGCCTCGATGATCTGCTCGCCGGCTTCCCGGAGACGGGCCAGCCGTTCGGCCTCGGCTGCGGCTTTTTCGGCCGCCTGGGCGGCTTCCTCGGGCGTGAGGGCAGGGTGGTCCCCGTCTGGACGGGCGATGGCGCCTGGAGCCTCCGGCGCCGGCAGTGCGACCCATTCGTTACGGTGGGTGCGCCGGGTAGTGAACCCGACCTGGTTGCCGTCGGCGTCCAGCATCGGCTCCTTGATGTCCACCGCGACGCGGCCATTGTTGACCAGCGCAATGCGCTCCCCGATCGCTGGGTGTAGCTCCTCGAGCGCGCCAGCAAGATCGACGCCCCAAACTTCCCGCTCCTTGCCGGCGTCGTCCTGGTAGCGCACGAAGTAGGAGGGGGAACCGCCCTCGCGACGCCGGTACGGTGCGGCGCCGTGGTCCAGCAGCGCGCCAATGTGCGCGCTGGCTGGCAGCGGATAGGTTACAGGTGCGCGCCGTCGCAGTCCGTCAGTCGCTCCGTCATCAGCACGTGCATCAGGCGACAGAAGACCCTCAGTTCCTTGCCCGCCGTCGTAACGTGCCATACGGCATTCGGACAGTTCGTGCAGACCGTATCCGGCCAGTCCTCCCGCTCCGCGAGGACCGGACTCAGGGGTGTGTCCTCGGTAGATTCGCTCTCGCTGCTGTTGGGCAGCAGCACCTTCTTGTCCTGATCGATCGGCATCGTGGTTCTCCTGTCTAAAACGGCCCTCCCAGCGGGCCTTGCGCTCGGCCAGCAGGGCGCGCTTGCCCTCGGGCGATGCGCTCCTGAACGCCTCATAGGCGGGCTTGTTGCCGCTGTTGAAATAGCGGATGCCGGGCTGCACGAGCTCGGCCCATTCCTGCTTCTTTTGGTCGATATGGTCGGGGTTACGCCGCGCCTGCTGACGCTCGACATACTGGCGTTTAATCTCGCGGTTAAGGTGCGCGTACTTCTCCTCGGTCGATAGCGCGATGGCCGCCTCGCTGAAGGCCATTTCCTTAAGCCGGATGAACTTCGCTTCGCCCGGCAGCCGCACCGCGAGGATCGGCCGCCCGTGGGTCTTCATGTCCTTGACTTCGCCGAACTCCGCGAGCATGCCGCGAAAGTCGGCATAGTTCCGAATGCCGCGATCGAGCACGGCATTCATGACCTGCGACAGCGTGCGCTCGCGAAGCTCCAGGCTGATAGCATCGCCCGTGAACGGGTCGAGCTCTTCATGCCGGGCGATCCGTTCCGATTGCAGATTGAACGTCCACCGTGGATTGTCTTTCGGACTGGCGAGCCCGAAACGGTTGTTGATGTCTTCCTGCGCCGCGTCGATGTAATCCAGGTGGTCTTCGACAAGGCCGAAGGGGTTGAGCGCCTGGCCGCTGACCAGGTTGTGATTAGGCACGATCACGTGAATGTGAAACATGCGCTCAACCTCTTCGCCCGTGCTGCTGTTGATGTAACTCTCGATCTTCGGCACGTGTGCCTCGGCGTGCACCATGTACTCGTCGGGATCGAACGCCGGGAAAAGGTTCTTTAGCGTAGCGTGCAGGATCTCGGTCATGCTGCTGGTGTCGAGGTCCCGCTCCTTGAATCCGAGCGTGATGTGGTGATAGCCGCGCCCGCTCGCATCGATCAGGCGAGCGACCGTATTCAGGTCGTCGCCGGTCAGGTGGACACGATGGTCTAGCTCGTCGCGCGTGAATTCCCGACCTTGCTTGTGGCCGTGCTCCAAATACTCTTCGAGGTCGGCGCCGGACGTGCCGTGCGTGACTCTAATCAGCATAGTCGATCACATACCGGAGCGCCGCCTTTAATTGGCGGTTCATTTCGTGAAGCTCTTCGAGATTCGCGATATATGTGTCCTGCGATACTTTTCCCTCCAAATGATCCGCATTAAGCCGGTGTGCGATCTGGTTCACATTGTTCGAGAATTTACGGAATATCCGCAAAATCTCCATGTCGCTTTCCGTCATGCGAGGCTTAGCAATAACCTGAGTGGTATTGGTCAGCACGTATTGACGGAAAAACTCGGATTGAGACAACCCGGATGCAGTGAATTTCGCACGGTATGCCTCATAATCCGACAGTTTCAGACGAAAGGCGACGGGACGGGATTTTTCCGTCTTTTCACCCTCGATTTTTGGAGCGCGAGCCATAATCAATCCCAACCCGGTCCAGTTTTGGGAGTTTGGCGACTTTCTAAATATGCGTCGTCGGCTGCCTTTTTCAGTGCGGCGGCCTGATTATCGAGCCGCTGAGACTGCACGTGTTTGGCGGCTGATTTCTTGGCGCGCTTTTTCTCAGCCCCTTGCTGACGGATGCGACGCTCGTTGTCGGCAAAGGTACGAAGCACGCGAAAGCCGGCCTCCGAGCTCTCTTGGCGCTTGCGGGCCTCGTCGGCCGCCACGCGCTTTTCCGTCGCGATCTCGGCATCGCAGTAGAGCTCGAAGACGGCGAGCGTATGCCTGAATCGCTGCTGACGCTCGAAGTCAGCGGCGACGGCGGCACTGGCTTCTGACTCGGAACTGGCCTCGGTCTGCTGCTGGTTCATCTGCTGCACGGGGTTCATCGTCACGCCTCCTGTGAACGTAGTTCACGGCCCCCGCGAGGGGCCTGCGAAACGATGCGCAACATTGCGCATCGTTGCGTACCCGTGCGCACGGATGCGCAACGGGGGTCGGTTTTCCCAAGCCGGTCGCAGACCGGCGCCGGGGGTTCCAAGGGGGGCAACGCCCCCTTTGGGCACGGGATATGTTGGAACTTGCGTAGCAAGTGTAAACATATCCTTCGTGCCTGTCAGACTAAAAGCACCGCAATCGCATCGTAGCAAGACGGGCGGCAAAACACAAGACGTACAATGCGACCACATGTCAGACACTTTATAGATACATACAATGAACACAACATTGACAAAAAGTGCTTGCGCGGGCCAAACAAAAACACTATGCTGACGACACATTGACATTGCATTGACACTTTAGGGGCAGAGAGGCAGAATGCGTCAAACCCAACCCCATGCGAGAGATCGCCCATGACAAAACCGACCGCGCCGGAGGAGCTGCTTGACGAGCTCGCCCAGGTCAAGCCGCAGGGCAAGACGGCCCGCCTTCGATTGTTGTTTGATCGCATCGAGGCGCTGCAACAGCAGGGCCACTTGCAGAGCGAGATCCTGGAAAAGCTGAATAGCGCCGATCCGCCCCTGAATATGAAGCTGTCCGCGTTCCGAACGGTCCTTACCCGTCTGAGAAAGGAGCGACAGGAACAAGGGCAGGATCAAAAACCGAAGGTCCGCCGAGCATCGGCGGCCACCGAACCGACGGCCAGTAACACGCCCGGCCCGATGGCCCAAGAGGGGGAACCGCCCTCGGCCGAATCCGATGAATCCGTGCGCGAGCGGTTGCGTAAAACCGTAATCGCGGACGAACGATCGCCTGAGCTTAATCAGTATTTCAACACTACTGGCAAGAAACCGATTGGAGGAAAGATTAAATGAGCGCCAAAATCACCAAGAAAGACCTGCGGGCCGCCGTGGTTAATTTTTCGGGGAACGTCGGTAAATCGACCATCGCGAAACATCTTTTGATGCCTCGTCTTGGCGTGAATATCAT